>NC_021184.1:4142500-4145000 GCF_000233715.2 Desulfoscipio gibsoniae DSM 7213 | reverse complement strand
GGGCAAACAAAGGGGATTGGATGTTCTGGTTACCACTCATAACCCGGCAGTTTTAAATGCCGTGCAGGCGGAGGATATGCCCGGGGTGGTGGTGTGCTATAGGGATGCTGTCGAAGGTGATAGCAGGTTTGTTTCCTGGGTGGATTTGCCAAACTATCCCGAATTAATGGCCCAAGGTAGGCTTGGGGACATAGTTATGCAAGGGCTGGTCAATCTGCAGTCTCTCGCCGTTAAAAAGAGAGAAGATTTGATGCGGTGGGCTGAAGGGAGACTGGGGCATTGAAGCAGGTTCATTTTGTGGATACTTCCATACTTTGCTGTTTACTGAGGCTGCCCAATTTTTGCGAAATATATATGGAAGTTGAGGAGGAACTATTAAGCATTATAGGCCGTGGTGAAACTTTAATTTTGCCCATTGCCAGTATTATTGAAACCGGTAACCATATAGCACATCTAAGCGATGGAACAACAAGGCGTACAATTGCTCGAAAGTTTGCGGATTATTTAAGGGACACCGCTGATAATAGGGCACCTTGGAGCTTAATGCACATGGAGTGGACACCGGATGATTTAAGAAAATTTGCGGATATGTTCCCGGATCAGGCCATGCGCCAGATTGGTTTTGGTGATATGTCAATTATCGATGCTTACGAGGACTACATAAAACGTACCCCGGGGGTATCAGTGCGGATTTGGTCCACTGATACTCATTTAACTGCTTATAGCTATCATGCACCTGCCATAGGACGTAGAAGCAGGGGTTAGGTATTGTTGCCTTCCAATAAATTAATTAGAAATTCATGCCGTAAGCACGGCATTTTGCTTATGCCGCCAACGTAACGGATGACGGCAAATACCAGGGTTTAAAAATCGACCAGGTGCTGCCAACCGGGCAGCTATATTTAGATAACATTAGTTTGCTCGTAAAACCCGAAGTAGCTCAGAAACAAATTGAGGAAGAAAAAAGGAAACGTGAGGAAGCGGCGGCAAAGGCCCAAGGTGGACCTACCTATACGATAAACCCCGGCGGTAAAACCAGTGTCCATGAACCGGATCGCCCGGAAACGGGTGATGGGCAGGGTGGCGAACCGGGTGGCCCTAAAAGAAATTAGCAAAACCATAGCCAATAATTTAAGGGAAACCGATATGGTGGGAAGGTATGGGGGTGAAGAATTCTTAATTGTTTTACCAGATAAGACGAAAGATTTGTCAGCTGCAATGGCCAAACAATATCCAGGTTACCATAAGTGGTGGAGCTGCAGAATTATACTGCCATGATCAGCTGTTTGAATTGCTAAAAAAGGCAGACAAGCTGTTGTATAAAGTTAAAAAAGCCGGGAGAAACCGGATTGAAAAAGCATTAGCGGTATAAATAACAATGTTAAATATTAATGGGAGGATTAAATGAAAAGCTTTAGAAGAGAACTATGGTTTGAAGTGCCGACTAGGCGGGCTTTAATAAACATCACTCCCCAAGTGGAAAAATGCCTGGAAGAAAGCGGCATCCATGAAGGGCTTCTTTTATGCAACGCCATGCATATTACAGCCAGCGTATTTATAAACGACGATGAGCAGGGACTGCACCATGATTACGAGGTGTGGCTGGAAGGACTGGCCCCGGAAAAGCCGTACAGTCGCTATCGTCATAACACTTTCGAAGACAACGCCGACGCGCACCTGAAGCGTACCATCATGGGGCGGTAAGTGGTGGTGGCGGTTACTAGCGGCAAACTTGACCTGGGCCCGTGGGAACAGATTTTTTACGGTGAATTTGACGGCAAGCGCAGGAAAAGGGTGCTGGTAAAAATAATCGGTGAATAAGCAGGCGCGGCGTGCATACGTTGGTTTAGCTTTACTGCGCGTGCTTGAACGATTCTTTGTAGCATACATTTGTAGCATAACAATCGATATAGTTTAGGTGCAGCTAATGTCTATTCTTGCTATTTATTGGCTAAATCAAAGGTAGGTAAATGAAAATTTATTATAACTCCAGTCTATGGGGCAAAGGTAAAGGAATTAACGGATTGGCACAGAAGATATATTGGCAGTTTGAATACGCAGGATCAAAGCGGTGTATTCCTGTTATATATCGTTTTCCAAAAGGTATTGTTTTTGATATCATCACCTTTTTAGACGAAGTAAAACTTCATGACTTTTTTGAAAAGTATGAAGCCATCGAAGAAACATTAACACCATTGCAGCGGCGCTGTGCAGAGCAGGAACACCCCTATCAGGCTGTGCCGCTAAAAGAAATATGGATAAACGGGAGAAGATCAGAAAGCGGCTATTCATCCTGCAGCACTGTGAGCATACCGTGGGCACAGCAGGACGATGGGCTAATGCTTGTGCGAAAGGCATATTCCTCTATATTAAAGAATACGGCTTGTTTTGCCTGTGAACGATTTTGTGTGCCATATCCTAAAACAGACTCTCTAAAACTCAAAAGGTGTTGCGTTTCTTGCGGCTTGATAAAGTGAACAGCATAAAGCTGTCTACTCGT
>NC_021184.1:4117500-4135000 GCF_000233715.2 Desulfoscipio gibsoniae DSM 7213 | reverse complement strand
GACTCACACAGTGCGGCGCAAATCACCAGCAGGTTACCAAAGAAATGTTCCATGGAAAATCCGTTCCCCATGAGTAAAGCCCCCTGTATCATCATGATACCCGTAACGGTGCTGATTAAGCCCAGCATACGCGTTTTATACAGCGGTTCTTTCAGCCAAAGTATGGCCATCAGCGCAGTTGCAGCCGGTGTCGCCCCGGTTAGGATACCTGCCTCACCCGCGCTGGTGTGTATCAGCCCCAACAATAAAAACATTCTAAACAAGAAAATGCCAAAGAGCGCCTGTAAAATCAGTGGCATCCATTCACGCAGCGACCTCTGTCGCAAAGTCTCTCTCAGCCTTTGCCGGCATAAGGGCAGCAAAGCAATTATGGCAAAAAAAAGACTGACCGCGGCAATGGTAAACGTCCCCACATCCCCGGCGACAAACCTGGCAGCAATGACCGACGTCCCCGCCAGCATAAAAGCTCCAGTCAAAAAAAGCGCACCCACAACCATCTGGATTGATAAATCCTCCTTTTTAATACTTTGTATACTTATGGGATTAGTTAGTTGTAAAATGATACAATATAAACTGGTACTATTTAAGATCCAGTTTGGCGCCAATATTAGGGTGCCAGTGGGAGGGTATATGTTAGGAATTGAATTGCGCCGGAACAGTGGTGTTTCTCTCGCACGCCAGATTTACCGGACTTTGCGGAACCAAATGACCGAGGGCCGACTAAAGCAGGGGGATGTGCTGCCTTCCACAAGGGAGTTGGCCAAGCATCTAACCGTGTCGCGCAATACGGTTTATGAAGCCTATGAAATGCTGTCAGCTGAAGGTTTCATCGAAAGCCGTCCAGGTTCGCAGACCCGTGTGGCGAACGGACTGCTGCTTGCGAAGGCGGATCCGCCCGCAGAGCACTTTGAAGAAGCAGTTCAAGCAACAATTTCATATCTCGTGGATTTCCAAACCGGCCAGCCAGATCTGCGTTACTTTCCCCAAAGCTCCTGGCTGCAGTATCTGCGTAAGGCCGCGGAAAGCCTGCCGCAAGAGCAATGGGGATATTCCGGGGCAGAAGGGATTCCGGCGCTTCGCCGGGAAATTGCCGGCTGGGTCTATCGCAGTAAGGGAATGACTGTTCACCCGCAAAATATATTTATTACTTCCGGGGCTACACAGGCGCTGCATTTATTGGCAGAGCTGCTGTCAGTGTATGGGAAAGATATTTTGATGGAGGATCCTTGTCATATGGGCATGTTAAGGGTGCTGCAGGGAAAGGGATTTAATATACTGCCTGTTCCCGTAGATAAACAGGGCCTTCAGACAGATTTCTTAAAGAACAGCGGTGCGTGCGCGATTTATGTAACCCCGTCACATCAGTTCCCTCTTGGAGGGATACTCCCGGCAACCCGTCGTGCCGCACTGATACGGTTTGCGCGAGAAAATGACCTGTTCATAATAGAAGACGATTATGACAGTGAATTCCGCTATTGTGGACCCCCGGTGGCCCCTCTTTATACGATGGACTCGCAAAGGGTTATTTATGTAGGAACATTCAGCAAAATTCTTTATCCTGCACTGCGGATCGGCTTTGTTGTGCTGCCCCGCCGGTTTCACAGCCAGTGGTGTTACTTGCGCAGGCATGTTGATGTGCAAAACCCTCCCTTTGAGCAGGCAGCACTTGCTAAATACTTACGCACCCGAAAACTGGACCGGCATGTGCGCAAGATGCGCAAGCTGTATGGACAAAGGCGGGAAATACTTCTTCAAGCCATAGAAGAGAAGTTTAGCAGAACATGGCATCCCTGGGGAGATGCTTCAGGTTTGCACCTCGCCTTGGAGTTCCCCGGCCTGCATTTTGATCAAGCCTTCCTATTGCGCTGTAAAGAGTCAGGAATTCGTATTGCCCTGGTAGATTATCACAGCATCAACAAGAACCTTCATTCTGATAAGCTGCTGCTGGGATATGGTCATCTGGAAGCGAAGGAAATTCGCCAAGGGGTATCGTTATTACACAAGTGCCTGCATGCAGCATCCCGCCGTTAATGACAAAGCCGCCGCGGAATAGTGTTCCTGCCTTTGTCATTGATTTATTGGCCAACGGCCTATGAACACAGTTTTTAAATTTAAGGCCCAGACCGATGGATGGGGTTGGAATCCTTTAACTCTTTCATTAAAAAATTAAAGTAGGTGATGGGGATGAATGATACAGTTAAGCTAATATTATCTCTGTCCCTGTCGGGCAGTATTCTTGCCGGTTTAATATTTACCGTTAAACTACTTTTTAAGCACAAGCTTTCTAAGTCTATTCAATATTATCTTTGGATTGTGGTACTCTTTAGATTTATGCTTCCGTTTTCATTTGAAGGAAGCATTACAAACATCAAAACCAACGTCCGTGGCCGTAAACTTTCAGAGTGCGGGCCAACCGGCGGACAACCCGGTAGACAATACAAGCAGTTCATCCTTATTGCCCAATGTTCAAAAAAACGCAGCTAATGGTGTTTATAATGGCGATTCCGACCATAAAAGATATTTTACAGATCTAATTAACCAGTATAACTCACAACATCCTGCTTAAACGGGGTGGCAGTACGTCTCGTCCAACCCAGTGGTATTGTGATAATCATTTTTTGATATGCAATATTTTCCTTTAAAGCTTTCTTATCTGTAAGACAATCTAAAAAAACATTTGCAACACTTATTTCTAAATTTTTTCTATAATGTTTATCAAGTCACACTTTAGCTTACTGAAGATGTTTTTGTTTTTTCGCCAATTATATAGATTAACGAAGGAAAAAATATAAATCAGGAAGAAATCTTGTTGCAAAAAACCTTCTTTGTTGTCTTTACTGCTGAAAGACATTTTAAAGGGGGTTTTTATTTTATGAAAAAATTTACCTGCATGGGTATTTTATCCTTATGGCGTTGCGTTTTTTCCGTCGTTGATTAATATATGAAATACATAATCTTTTTTTAAGTTTTTTTAAATTCTTTGTTTACAATTAACTTCGTTCTTTCTCTTTATTATTCGATAGTAAATCAGCTGCACAGTTCGGTAATCCAAGATGATGGACTAGTCTTAGGTTATCGTTATGTCCAGTTAATTGTGCAATCTATTTACTAATCTAATAATAAAATGAAAGAAGGGATTTTAATGTCATTGTCCACTTTTGTCCAAACAGCAAATGGAGAAGTAGGATATACCGAGGGACCAAATAATGATACTAAATACGGCTTGTGGTTTGGTTTAAATTATCAACCGTGGTGCTCCATATTTGTTGCTTGGTGTGCAAATGAGGCTGGTATTTTAACTACTGCAGCAACAGCAAGCGAACCTAATGTATATAAAACTGCATCTGTACAAACTTTATATAATTGGTATGCATCCAATAGACGCAATCTTACTCCATCGACCAACCCATCAAGTGCAAATTATCCTAAAGTTGGAGACCTTGCATTTATTGACGGTACTAGTAATCATGTTGGCATTATCGTTGCAGTAAGCTCCACTTCAATCACCACTGTAGAAGGCAACATCAGTGATCAAGTTACAAAAGTAACCTATTCAATGTCAACCTTGCGTAATAGTAACGGTAATACTATTTCTTATCTTGGAAGCAATAACACCCATTATTAAACCTAACACAGAGGCACATGATAATTTTCATGTGCCTCTGTATATCCATTGGTCATATAAACATACTAAACCTGGATATCAGCAGTTATTTAAGACCAGAGGTTGGATTAAAATCACTGGCTGTATCGATAACAACCATATTGGTGCGGACATCGCAAGTCACGCCGAAGTTCAGCATCTGGGCAATGTCGCGCAGCTTTAAATAATTGCTGTCCTCAATATTATAGCCGGCACCACCCATTTTAAGATCACCAATATAAAGCCTGGCTATGCTTACCTTGGCGGATACGCTTTCATGATTGCCGGAGCTGGTTAGTTCGCCGCCAACCGGCGTATACGCTGCTCTTGTTGTCAGTCTGACCGCGTTGTTTGTGCCATCCCAAACCATCTGAAATTGCTTGGCGGTCCCATTCAGCGCCGCTGCCAGGTCGCGCAGTTTAAAATAGTGGTCGCCCCCAATTTCATACACATTAAAGACAAAGGCTTTACCGTCCACCGATCCGGATATTTGCACGGGTGACGCAGTTACGCCTGGCGGGGTTACGTTTTTAGCGGTCGTAAACTGAATAGCGTTTTGGATTGCATATTGCTGTGCATACGAGCCATTCGAACAGATAATCGTAAGGCTGTCGCAACCCTCGAACGCCCTGTTGCCAATAGAGGTCACACTGTCCGGAATAGTGATGAAGCTCAAGTTGGCACACCTGTAAAATGCAGTATCGCTGATTGAAGTCACGCCATCCGGGATGGTTATTGAGATCAAACTCCCGCAGTCTTGAAACAAGCCCTCGTTTATTGACGTCACACCGCGGGGGATTGTGATTGCGGTTAATTTATTGCAATTGCAAAAGGCACCTTTTCCTATGCTTGTGATCGCTTCGGGAAATTTGATTGATTTCAAGCTGATGCAATGCAAGAATGCATTATCGCCAATTTGGGTTATGCTCTCCGGCATGGTGACTGATTGGAGATCTTTGCAGTTTGCAAAGGCGCGGGCGTTTATTTCGGTGACGGTATCCGGTATGGTATAGCTGGTGTAACTAACCGGAACATAGCAAAGTATTTTACCCTGGTCAATGATAACCGGTTTGGAAATACCGGTATAATTAAAAGGGGCTTCGCCGATTTGGGTCACACTAGCCGGGATGGTGACGGACTTGAGTTGGCTGCACCACTCAAAGGCATAATCGCCAATGGTGGTTACACCGTCCGGGATAGTCATGGAAGTGAGGTTGCTGCAATTCAAAAATGCGCTGCTGCTGATAGTGGTAACAGTATTGGGTATGGTATAGCTGGCTAGTTCGGGCGGCACATAACACAGCGTTTTTCCGTCGCTGGTGATGACGGGAGAGGAAATATTGGTTCCTGCAAAGGCCCTGGCTCCGATGGAGGTCAAACCGCTTCCGAGCATTACCGAGGTTAAGCTGCTGCAATTTCCAAACGCAGAGAAGCCAATGGAGGTCACGCTGTCAGGAATGGTAATGGAGGTTAAGCCGCTGCACTCACTAAACGCCCCCATACCAATGGAAGTTACGCCATCCGGGATGGTAATGGAGGTTAAACTGCTGCACCCAGCGAAGGCAGAGTTGCCAATGGACAGCACCGTATCAGGAATTGTGACCGATGTCAAGCCGGTGCAATTACCAAACGCACCTTCGCCAATGGATATGACCCCTTTGGGGATTATAACTGCTGAAATGCCGGGGCGATCGCCAAAAACTACATCCCCGATCACGGTAATTCCTAAATTGTCAGGAATATTTACGACCGTGTCGGAGCCTGTGTTACTTTGCGGTAAATCGCCGAATTCAACCGGGTCGGAGCCTACATAGTGTGTTAAAATACCGTTTTCAACAACAAAATCGCTTGCGCCGGCGGCAAAAGCAGTGCCGCTTAAGACAGAGATAAACACTGCTATAATAGTTAAAGTAAAAAAAGTTTTTTCTAATAAATTCATAACCACTTCTCCTCATAGACGATAATATCCTGTTTCATTAGGAACCCTCCTTATAACATTTCTTACTATATAAAGACAACCCAATTCTTTTTGCAACACCTTAATTAAAATTATTTTATTAAGGTCATGCTTTCAGGTATTTTATAAGGTTTCCTTTTAAAGATTTGCTGTTATTAAAAATAAATATGTAGCATTTATCCCAGGTGATTATCCGTTTGTCATCTTTGTTGACGAACAGCTTTTGTATCCCTTCCCTTTTCGGGGAAGGCTTATTTTTTGATTTTCTGTGTAAATCGGAGGAAAAGCATAAAAGTATAAATGAAAATGTTGCAAATTAATTCTTGGATTGTCTTATATAGACATAAAGGAAAAAGATAAAAATGTAAATGACTCATTATTAAGCCATTAAGGTAAAAACATGGAGTGAACGGTATATTATTTATAATTTAACCTTTAATTTACTGCTTGGCAATAAATTTCGTTCCATAACGTAAAATAGTACATCTCCATAAGAGTGTGAAAGGGTAGGAAAGCAGTTTAATTGCTGCGATTCCTGTTCTTTTTTTTATTGAAGAAGGTGAAACTGATGATAGAAAATTAATTTTCGAGGTTTACAAAGTTTGGCATTCCATCTCTTTAGCAGTCGAAGGGTGGTATGCCTAATGACTAAGGACCTGATTGTCCAATCACAAACAGGTGATAGCAGTGCGACTTTAACACTAATTAGAAAATTCGATCCGTTGTTAAGAAAATATGCTTATAAGCTCTATTATGATGATGCCTATAACGACCTTCTTTTTGATTTCATCGAGTTTCTCAATAATATTCGGCTTGATCGTATGCGCGACACAAGTGAAGGGATCCTCATTTCTTATATATCTACATCTATCCGCTAAAAGATTAATAGCCCTAAAAAGACTTCAGAATTTTGTACCGTATTCGGCTCTTAGCGACAGCGAACTTTATTATGCTGAAGCCGCATCGGCTACCACCGACCCATATCTAAAACTAGAATTGACAGGTATTGATCATGTGCTGACTGAATCGGAATTATCCATCGTCAAGATGATTTATTTGTTGGGCTATACAGTAACGGAGACTGCAGATATTTATGGAATTAGCAGACAAGCAGTCAACCAGACGAAAAGACGAGCTTTGCAAAAATTAGAAAAATGGTTTGAAAAAACCTTGCATAGGGTGAGTTAAAGTGGATATGTTTGTAAATAATCTCAAGATAATGCTTGCTCTTTTTGGAGGCGTTTTAGGATCTATAATAGGGGGAGTTGACTCTCTGGTTTATGCGCTGGTTGCGTTTATGGCAATTGATTATTTAACCGGCTTGCTGTTGGCGATTTACGAGAAGAAAGTTTCGAGTAATATCGGATTTAAAGGTATCTCCAAAAAGGTATTGATATTTGCCCTGGTTGCACTAGGAAATATTATTGACCAATATATAATTGGTTCGGGCAGTTTTCTCAGAACAATGCTTATCATGTTTTATCTGTCCAATGAAGGTATTAGCATACTCGAAAACGCCGCAAAAATGGAGATACCGTTTCCGCAAAAGCTCAAAGACATTCTCCTAAAGATTGATGGTACAGGTAAAAAATGACTTCAATGGTTACCCCTCTTCTAATTTTAAAAATAGTAAATATCAACGGGCATGAGAGAACGTTTGTCTTGAAAGACTCCCTGGTTACAATCATCTGGGAGATGGATAACCATATGTTTATGATTAAAATAGCGAAGCATTTTATGAACAGCAGCTATAAGTACGAAACCGGCGAGATTGAATTAATATGTTATCTTGCAGAAACTATCGGCGGAGAATTGAAATTGAATTTCCATACGGTGGTAGAGTGGGCTGAAAGAGATAAATTAAAGGAATTTGATTTTGCTCCGGCTGATATTCCTGTCCGGGAATGTTATGAGCATGGTATGAGTTAGCAGAAAGTATATTATAAAAATCAAACAAGGGAATAATAAAATGCTAAAGCCGGTTCCAGATGTCCTGAAAAAAAACCTTAAAATAATTTTTGTTGGCTTTAATCCCAGCATCCGCTCCTCGGAAACCGGGCACCACTTTGCCAACCCGAGCAATCGGTTCTGGAATATTTTGTACAGGGCTGGGTTAACATCCCGCAAGTACAGGCCGGAGGAGGATGTCGGTTTGCTAAAGTTGGGGTACGGCATGACCAATATGTGCCTCGTCCCACCCGGGCGGCCGCGGATATTACGAATCAGGAATATAAGAATGGAGCGGCGGAACTATACAGAAAGATAAGGTATTACAGGCCGCGTGTAGTGTGCTTTGTTGGCAAGAGAGTATATGAAAAATACAGTGGCTGGCGGAATGTGCCCTGGGGTAAGCAGGAAAAACCCATGGTATCCGGGGTAACTGACTTTGTGGCCCCTTCGTCAAGCGGCTTGGTACGCATGAAACTGGACGAGGTTGTAGTAATTTACAGTGGATTAAAAGACTTTACATAAAATGATCTAATCACAGAGAGCACGTTGATGATTACTTCAATGTGCTCTCTGTGTGTCGTGCCATTATGGACAGTTATTTTAGGTTGTCTGTAATGTCTACAGTCTACATGGTATTTTACCACTTCTTTATCTTGGAAATAAGACAAATGAAACGTCCCCCTGTCACCCCCCTGTCACCCCTGCCAGTTCCTCAATGCCTCTTAAAAACTGTTTGCACTGCTTTCAGGACAAACTCAGCGTCATTGATGGCCAATTCGGCGTCTTCCAGACTATACTCCTCGGTGGGAATAAAATCTTCAGCGCCATAAAAACTTAATTCCCTCTCCTTACGTAGTCGCTTGGAAATTTTTTTAATGTCATCCAAAGATTCAGCTAGGGCCAGGGGAAGCAAAGGGCGGTGCTTTTCCAGTGTCCGGCTTACATCATGGACTTTTGGCACTTCAACTCCAATGGCCCTTAAAACAGCCTTTAATAGAAGTTCTACCAGTTCTTGGGCTTCCCTGACTACATCAGAGTACGCCTCGTTATCTTTGTAAAAGGACAATGCCTTAAATCGAACTTGTGCCTTTTTTAGATAAGATAAAGACAGTTCATCAATCTTCACAAATCCATTCCCCCAAGGAAACCCATTTTCCCCGTTTTCCACTCCCAGGTGTTATTTGTCCGGCTCTTCCCGGCGCCTGATTTTAATAATAGATTTGCCGTTGAATTAATTATGCGGGTGATGATGTTTTCCGGATCGTAGATTATATAATTATATTCAACGAGATCAAAGTATATGGGGTGAACCTTTAGTGCTTCTTCCTGAGTAAGGATATAAGCGGAAAGTTCAATAAAAACGTCCTCTTGCTCATATAGTTTCTGAGCCAGTTTTTCGTGTTTCATTTCTATGTTTTCTACAAAATCACTAAGTCGACGACTAAAACCGGGAGCCTTGGTGAGGATAATTAACAGGTCAAGATCTGAGTTTTTACGGTTGTCCCCGCGGGCATAGGAACCGAAGACGGCGCAGCCCACAAGGGAATTGTTGTAATAACTAATAATTTCCTTCAGTACAGCGATAATATACTGGCTGTGCAAAGGCGAAAATACTTTCATTTTCGGTAGTATTTTTTCCGTCAAGGCAATCACCACTTAAAATATTTGATGGATTCATAATAACATAGGAAATAATTGGATGCAAATTATAATAAGGTGAATGGTGTCATCAATTGCTTTTCACAATAGAAATACCTTCTTTAAGTATAATTATACTTTGTGTTGCACCAGCCTGAACAGTTCCTTCAGTTCTGCGTTGGAAAGTTCGCTGATGCTGCTTTCGCCCGTGGCAACCGCCAGTTCAGCCAGTTCTCTTTTGGACGCCATCATAGTATTGATTTTTTCTTCGAAGGTGCCCAGGCTGATCAGGCGGTGGATCAGCACTGTCCTGGTCTGCCCTATTCTGTAGGTCCTGTCGGTGGCCTGGTCTTCCACGGCTGGGTTCCACCAGAGGTCGTAATGAATCACGTGGGTAGCTGCCGTTAAATTCAGCCCTGTTCCCCCGGCCTTGAGGGAAACCACCATAACGGGCGCGGCATCCTTATCTTTTTGGAATTCTTCAACCATGGCGTCCCGCTTTTGCCGGGACACTCCGCCGTGGAAGAATAAGGCATCTATCTGTAATTCATCCCGGATCAATTCTACCAGCAGTTCGCCCATTTCCTTGTACTGGGTGAAAACCAGCGTTTTTTCCCCGGCAGCCGCAATTTGTTCCAGCAGGTCCAGTGCCTTTGCGGCTTTACCTGAATGTTGCCTGGTAACCTTCCCTTTTTTGCTGTACTGCACCGGGTGGTTGCAAATTTGTTTGAGTGAGGTTATCAGTTTAAAGACCATGCCTTTACGGGTAATACCTTCACTTTGCTCTATCTCACTCATCACCTGTTCGAGCACCTGTTGGTATAGAGATGCTTGCTCTTTACTTAAATAACAGTTTTCTTCCTTAATTACTTTAGGCGGAAGGTCCTTGATAATCGACCGGTCGCTTTTAAGTCTGCGCAGCAGGAAAGGAGCGGTGGCTTTTTTAAAACGGTTAATGATCTCTTTGTCCCTGTATTTTTCAATAGGTATGGAAAAGCTATTGGCAAAATTCTTTCGTTCGCCCAGATAACCGCTGTTGATGAAGTCAAAAATACTCCACATCTCCATTAGCCTGTTTTCCACCGGGGTTCCGCTCATGGCGATACGGGCCCCGGCCGATAGGGCTTTCACCGCCCTGGTCTGATCACTTTCAGGATTCTTAATGTTCTGGGCCTCATCAATGATGACCAGGCTCCAAATATTTCTTTTAAATTTAACCCGATCCCGGCGTAATATGCCATAAGAAGTGATCATCAGGTCCACGCCTTTGGTGTTTAATCTGCGGTCGCTGCCGTGGTAGACGGCCACCTTCAGTGAGGGGGCAAATTTGCTGCATTCTTTAACCCAGTTACCGATCAGGGTAGTTGGGCACACTACCAGGGCGGGCTTGGTAAGCCAACCTTGTTCGCTTAGCTTCAACAGTACGGCGATTACCTGAATCGTCTTGCCCAAACCCATGTCGTCGGCCAGGCAGGACCCCAGGCCCCTGACGGCAAGGTTATACAGCCACTTAAAGCCCCTGTGCTGGTAGGGGCGCAGGTCGGCCTGTAAGCCGGTCGGCAAAACAACCTCCTCCGGCATACTCAAGTCGTTCACCAGTTGCTGTAACATTCGGTCGGGGTTAAAAACAGCCCCCGCTGCTTCACCGGTGGCTGCGGCCCGCAATACTTCCATTGAGGAAAGCCGGGGTACCGGGTTGCGCAGTTTGGCTAAAATACTCTCAACTTCTTGTGGTTTAAGAAGCAGGTACTGCTCTTTGAATTTGACTACGCCCGACGCAGACTCAGCCAACCGGCGAAATTCTTCCCCGGTCATGGTGACATCGCCCAGGGACACTTGCCAGGTAAATTCCAGCATCTCGTCCAGGTTGAAATAGGAGACGTTTTTTTCACTGCTCTTCGCTGTCCTAGCCGCCAGCGCCAACCGGGGTACGGCCATTTGCTTCAATTCTTTGGGGACCATCACCCTGATGCCCAGCAGGGAACAGATCTGTTGTCCCCCGGTGACAAATTCGGCCAGGTTTGGTGGGGAAAGGTTGGCCTGTTTATTCCCTTTATGGCTTAACAGCTTTTTCAGGATGGGAATATGTGCACCGGCAATGGTTAACTGGTGGGCTATTTCCCGGCGGGCAAATGCAGTCGGCCGGGAAAAAAGTTCTTTTTTGTCTGTAAACAATTCTTTTAAAGGCAGCACCGGCGCCAGCGGGTCTTTTTTGTTTTCAACATACACTTTAAGAGAGAATTTTTCACTGCCGGAGCGGGGCAGTCCTATTTTAAGCACCGGAGCAATTTCGTTGGGGCGCAGGTTGAGCCAGCCAAGCCAGTCTGAGATGGCCTTTGCTGTTTGTTCTTCTTCGAATTTTCCCACCAGGTAAGGTTCCCCACAGAAAAATGCCCTGACCGTTTTATCACCGGCACTGGGATTTATATCGGAAAAACGGTCGACCAGATGGGTTAGGATCAGGGTCAGCAATTCTTCCACTGCCGCAGTACCTTCTAAAATCCCCTTTTCCTTCCGGCAAAAGATCATACCGGGTGGCATTATCGAAGCGAGATACTCCACCATCTGCGGCAATTTTCCGGACCTGTCCATTGGCCGGTAAACAACATAAAAATTCCCCTGCCCGCTGGTCTTTGCTTTATCTGTATCCAGGCTTCTTAAAACCGGGATAAAAGAAGACGACCTGGCCAGTGCCTGGGCTAGTGCCGTGGTTGCGCATAAGAAATCCGTCCAGGGAGATGTGCGGTGGGCGGACAGTTTAAAGGGCAGGGCAAGGAAAAGATCCCAAACAGCCTCTGCCGGCAGCAGTACACCCCTTTTTCTTTTCAGGACCATTTTCTCTCCCGCTGCCACGGGTATATCCAACATTATGTTTTCCCCGGCCGGGGAAAACATAATGTTGGGGTCGCTTTTTCTCTCCCCGGAAGCAGTTAACAAGGATATGAAAAAGTACAGCTTATGCTGGAACCGCTGCTTACTATGGTTATCAAGCAGAAATTTATTAATTTCCGCGGTGGTAGGATAAATGAGGGTAAAGGCCATGTCCTTGAAGGAAAAGTTGTTTTCCAACAGCATAAGGTTGGACACGGAACGGGATATATTCTTATAAGCTTTCAACAACAGAGCTTTAAAGTCTCCACCGGAGTAAAAAAGGGGCGTATCGCCCAAAAGTGTAAATATGGACTCGCTCTCTTTGCTATCGGCCAGGGCGCTTAAGTCGACCGGTATTTCTTCCGCCGGCTCTGTTTTATGTGCTGCTGCCTCGCTACCTGGCAAGGGAATAATGGTTTCCTGATAAGGTGCAAAAGCGGGCGTACCGGCAGCCGGGAAGCAAGGGAAGGGTTCTGTTAATTCTTCGGATGCAGCAAGGTAACCTTCCCCTTGCTTCCCGATAAAACCTGCCTCCCGCATTAACTCCCGGGGCTTGATATTATGTAATTTAAACAGGATTAAAGGATCCTTGTCGATTTCGTTGGCCATGATATAATAAACAGCTGCCAGGTGTTTACACGGGTTGGCCCAGTCCGGGCAGGAACAATGGGCGATTATATCATTCCAAGATTCGGGCAAAAGAGAGATGTTATGCTTCTCCAAAAGTTGCAGGATGTTTTCGGGAAGCCGACCCATAGATAGTTCAGCAGCCAGGGCCGGGTCTTCAGCTATTATGGCCCCGGCGGTTTCCTTTGCCCGCTGCGAAAATTCATTGAGTCTGATTTCTATTTTATATGGGGTAGGGCGGGTGCCCTTTACCCTTGCATATACTCTTCCTGTTGCATCTATTTTAATTTCACTCACTCTACCCGCGTTGGCGTAACTTCTCCCCCGGGGGAGCCGATTGGTGTTTTGGTCTATTCTTTCCAGTGCTTCGACCCAGGCGTTACCCCACCAGGTCCTGCCATATTTTCTGCCCCTTGCCATTTCAATGTCCCCCCGCTGGCACCTAAGTAATATAAACTCATATAATTAATACTTTACTTCGATAACAATTTTGCAAATCCTGTCGAGCTTTAGTCCATTATCTTAACAAACTGGGGTTGGCCTCCGCCGTCTTAATAAGAATGGCGGGATGTTATTATTCAATATGGATCCTCTAATAATGTTGGTGATTTATTTGTCACCTAGAAGGTGCAACCGGTTGCTAACATTGCCTCTGGTTTGATATTAAAACTGATTTTTGAGGATGGGTTAAAGAAACAGGTGCTTAATTGTGCACAAACTGTTATGAATGCCATTGCGCAGTCAGCAGACTTAATTACAAATATTAACCCTGCCTTCCAGGAATTAACGGCAACCAGTCAAATAGTAGTTGAGGAAACCAGGGACGCTGCCAGGCAGGTTGAGGATACGGCTAATATTTTAAGTTTTATTCGTCGCGTTTCTGATCAGACCAAATTATTGGGGTTAAATGCAGCTATTGAAGCGGCAAGGGCAGGAGAGCACGGAAGAGGGTTTACTGTGGTGGCGGGAGAAATCCGCAAGCTGGCCGAAGAGAGTAATAAATCTGCAGCGGAAATCAACAAAATGTTGCAACATTTTAAAAACACTATTATCAGCATGGGTGAAGATATTGTTCGTGAGGGATCTGGAAAGCCAATCGGCTTTCCAGATCCCTCCAAAGAGGGTCTGTCCCTCACCGCGTTAATTAGCTAAAGAAAATATATAAAATTAGCACCAATAAAAGCTACCAAATTGACGGGGGTTTTTTCATAACGTTCATTTCGATTGTTAAAGACAATCACAAATTCTAAAACCCTTGCCTTACTCGCATTCTTTTATGCTTTGTTCTAATTTGAACGTTTCTGAAATAACTGGTATATGAGATCGATTCCGGTCTCTTACACCAAGCCATTTTTCATAACTCCCTTGATCCTCGTCAGAGGCTTCGGGGTTGTTCTTTTTTAGAGTTTAACCTCTTTTGATCCTGACCGAACGGGTCTGGCCAAAATTATTACATTGATAATTCTTCAATTAGATCCAGTTCTAGTTGGCGGATAAACCTCCGAACGATTTCCTTTTTTCTCTGTTAGAACCTTCTTGCATTACAATGTTAAGAAAGAAGTTTTTAAATGGTGCACACTGTGACCCGCTAGTTGAATGGCCTAAATTACTTGTTGCACTAAAGCCCTCAAAATGATAATATAACAAATGTCACTGCTACGATGCAGCGTAAAAACCAAAACAGGGCAATAATGGTAAGCGGCACATTCAATAAAGCCGCTGCGCCAACCACAAATTGCCTTTGACAAAGACCGACCCAAAGTGATACAATACAATTCCGGTCGCAAAACGGCCGCACGGTCCTTGAAAACTAAACAGTGCAAAGAGATGGAAAACGGACGCCAGTCGTGGTTGGTCAGCAATGACCGAACAAAGCGACGGCGACCAACCAAACCTCGTCAAACGAATCTAAGAGCCAGAGCCAAAGCGAAATAGCAATGGTAGCAGCTTTTAGCAAACGAATAAACGAGTAATTCATTAAAAGAGCAAGATTAAACTCACTTAAAAAGCAAACGGGCACAAGCTGTAATAAGGTAATCCAGTTAAACAAGCCGGACACCCAAAAGCAGTCAAACCCGCGAAGCATAAATTTTTATGGAGAGTTTGATCCTGGCTCAGGACGAACGCTGGCGGCGTGCTTAACACATGCAAGTCGAACGGTTCTCGAAGTTCGAGGTTGGATGTTCGAAGTTCGAAAAAGGAAAGCAATTCGAGCCTCGAATACCGAACCTCGAACTTCGAGGATAGTGGCGGACGGGTGAGTAACGCGTGGATAACCTGCCCAATAGCCTGGGATAACGCCGGGAAACTGGTGCTAATACCGGATACGTTCATTGAACTGCATAGTTCGATGAAGAAAGGTGCAAACCGCTACTGGATGGGTCCGCGTCCCATTAGCTAGTTGGTAGGGTAACGGCCTACCAAGGCGACGATGGGTAGCCGGCCTGAGAGGGCGACCGGCCACACTGGAACTGAGACACGGTCCAGACTCCTACGGGAGGCAGCAGTGGGGAATCTTCCGCAATGGGCGCAAGCCTGACGGAGCAACGCCGCGTGAGTGACGAAGGTCTTCGGATTGTAAAACTCTGTCCAAAGGGAAGAAGAAAGTGACGGTACCTTTGGAGGAAGCCCCGGCTAACTACGTGCCAGCAGCCGCGGTAAAACGTAGGGGGCAAGCGTTGTCCGGAATTACTGGGCGTAAAGGGCGTGTAGGCGGCTCTACAAGTTAGAAGTGAAACCTATCAGCTCAACTGATAGCCTGCTTCTAAAACTGTCGGGCTTGAGTGCAGTAGAGGGGAGTGGAATTCCCAGTGTAGCGGTGAAATGCGTAGATATTGGGAGGAACACCAGTGGCGAAAGCGGCTCCCTGGCCTGTAACTGACGCTGAGGCGCGAAAGCGTGGGTAGCAAACAGGATTAGATACCCTGGTAGTCCACGCCGTAAACGATGGGTGCTAGGTGTTGGGGGTATCGACCCCCCCAGTGCCGCAGTTAACGCAATAAGCACCCCGCCTGGGGAGTACGGCCGCAAGGCTGAAACTCAAAGGAATTGACGGGGGCCCGCACAAGCGGTGGAGTATGTGGTTTAATTCGACGCAACGCGAAGAACCTTACCAGGTCTTGACATCTCCTGATCGTCATGGAAACATGATCTTTCCCTTCGGGGAACAGGAAGACAGGTGGTGCATGGTTGTCGTCAGCTCGTGTCGTGAGATGTTGGGTTAAGTCCCGCAACGAGCGCAACCCCTACCTTTAGTTGCCAGCATGTAGAGATGGGCACTCTAAAGGGACTGCCGTTGACAAAACGGAGGAAGGTGGGGATGACGTCAAATCATCATGCCCTTTATGATCTGGGCTACACACGTACTACAATGGCCGGTACAGACGGAAGCGCAGCCGTGAGGTGAAGCGAACCCGATAAAGCCGGTCCCAGTTCGGATTGCAGGCTGCAACTCGCCTGCATGAAGTCGGAATCGCTAGTAATCGCAGGTCAGCATACTGCGGTGAATACGTTCCCGGGCCTTGTACACACCGCCCGTCACACCACGAAAGTTGGCAACACCCGAAGCCGGTGAGTTAACCGTAAGGAAACAGCCGTCGAAGGTGGGGTCGGTAATTGGGGTGAAGTCGTAACAAGGTAGCCGTATCGGAAGGTGCGGCTGGATCACCTCCTTTCTAAGGAGATACTCGAAGTTCGAATACGAACATCGATAATCCTAGGTCGGTCATCTCATAAAGCACTGTTTGGTTTTGAGGGACTACGAAGCGACGTAAGACAAAAGTCAGACGTCGCAAATAGTCTCCAATTAAAAAAGTCGGACAAGCCGAAGACATTGGACAACCGGTACAAAAGGTTAAACCAATATCCAGAAGCTAAACTCCGATGTTCCTTGAAAACTGCACAGCGAAAGCAAGTAAAGTAAAGCACAGGTAAAAACACAAGACGCCGAGACCAAAAGGTCAAGCTAACAAGAGCGTACGGTGGATGCCTGGGCGCTAAGGGCCGAAGAAGGACGTGGTAAGCTGCGAAAAGCTACGGTGAGCCGCAAGCAGGCATAGATCCGTAGATCTCCGAATGGGGCAACCCGTTACCAGTAACGAGGTAACATCTTATGCTGAATCCATAGGCATAAGAAGGGCACCCGGTGAACTGAAACATCTAAGTAGCCGGAGGAACAGAAATCAACCGAGAACCCCCAAGTAGCGGCGAGCGAACAGGGGCCAGCCTAAACCTATTTTGCGTGCAAAATAGGGGTTGCGGGACTCTCGAAAGCGGACTAATAGCCTTAGCCGAACCCGCCAGGAACGGCGGGCCACAGAAGGTAACAGCCCTGTAGGCGAAAAGGCAACGAGTTTAGAGAGCATCCCAAGTACCGCGGGACACGAGAAACCCCGTGGGAATCAGGGAGGACCACCTTCCAAGGCTAAATACCCTTAGCGACCGATAGCGCACAAGTACCGTGAGGGAAAGGTGAAAAGCACCCCGGGAGGGGAGTGAAACAGAACCTGAAACCGTACGCTTACAATCAGTCAGAGCACAATTAACGTGTGATGGCGTACTTTTTGTAGAACGGACCGGCGAGTTACATTTAGCGTGCCAGGTTAAGGCTGACCAAGGCCGTCAACCGCAGCGAAAGCAAGTCTAAAAAGGGCGCACGTAGTACGCTGAAGTAGACCCGAAACCGGGTGATCTACCCATGTCCAGAGTGAAGCGGAAGTAACATTTCGTGGAGGCTCGAACCAACCGTCGTTGAAAAGGCGGTGGATGAGGTGTGGGTAGGGGTGAAATGCCAATCGAACCCGGAGATAGCTGGT